>NZ_LPVS01000022.1:0-10919 GCF_014843905.1 Mesorhizobium silamurunense
AGGCTATGATCGGTTCCAGGGCGCGTCGCTCCCGCGATTACCCCATGTGGATGCCAGCCTTCTCCGACGGCATCGCTATGTGCCAAGTTTGTGGTGTTACAGCCACGCAAAGGAGAGGCAGGCATCCATGAAAAAGGTTACCATCATCGGGGTCGATCTGGCAAAGAACGCCTTTCAGCTACACGGGGCGGCAGCCGATGGAGCGGTTGTGTTCCGCAAGAAGCTGTCGCGCCTACAGTTTTGCAAGTTCATGGCGGGTCATCCGACATGTATCGTGGCGATGGAGGCGTGCGGCAGTTCCCACTGCTGGGCTCGCGAGATGGCCCGGCTCGGCCATCAACCGAAACTGATTGCCCCTGGCTATGTCAAACCGTTCATCAAAGCGGCAGAAGAACGACGCAGCGGATGCGGAGGTGATCGTCGAGGCGGCGCAGCGTCCAACGATGCGCTTCGTCGAGATCAAGAGCGAGGAGCAGCAGTCCCGGGCGATTGTGTTTCGCACCCGCGAACAGCTGGTCAATCAGCGCACCGAGTTGGTCAACGCCTTGCGCGCGCACCTTTACGAGTTCGGTGCCATGTTGCTCCGCAAGGCATCGGCCACCTGCCGCGTCTGGCAGAAGTCGTTGAGGACGAGAACACGGGACTGCCGGATCTGGTCCGCGAGATCTGCGGCGATCTGTTGGGCCAGATCGACCAGCTGACTGACCGGCTCGACGCAGTCGCGCTGGGAGCGGCGGCCTGCCTGCACCTTCGTGCTTCCGGTGCCCCACGTCCCGGATGGGCTCACCATAAGGCCGTTCCAAAACAAGAACAGTAGGACGAAAAGGCACCACAGATCATATGCCGGATAAGGGCCGAGTCGAGAGGATGAACCGGACCATCAAGGATGCGACCGTCAGGCGCTTCTACCACGAGAGCCATGACCAACTCCGCCAGCATCTCGCCGACTTCGTCGCGGCCTACAACTTCGCGCACAGGCTCGAGACCCTCAAGGGCCTCACGCCTTACGAGTTCATCTGCAAAACCTGGGCCACATAGCCCGAACGCCTCACACTCAATCCGCTCCAGCAAATGCCGGGACTAAACATCTAGTTCTCACACAGCCTGATAAGTTGGTCTTTTGCAAAGTTTCCGGTCGGAGAGCGCTGCGTTTGTCGATTCGCCGAAGGTCAAGCCTTGGTTCAGCATCGCCGAAATCTGCGAGCGCGATGGCGCGCCCCACCAGTCGCACAGATTGAGATAGGCGAGATCGCTTGCGCTATCACCGAATCCGATCGCTGGCCTATCTCCAGACTCCGAGCGGATCTTCTTCAAGAGGAACTCTACTGCCCGGCGCTTTGAAACCGGCGGGGGAATGAGCGCGAAGTTGTTTCCGTTGTGATGCCGTATCCAACCCGCATCGTCGAACTCAAATTTCAGTTCCGCCAGCCTCTTGCCATCACCGTCGTTTTCTTTGAAGACGGCGTATGTGGCCATATCCATTTCTTCAACGATCCACGAACGAACAGACATTTTGCCAGCTTCGGCTCCTTGCCGACCTATTTCAAGTACCTTGTTCAGTGCCTCCCTGTGAGGGATCAGTTCCTTAGAAATGACATCGTGCCATTCCTTCAGATGCGCACCGCCCGGCTTAAGGATGACAGCGCCGTTGGCAACAATTGCATAGCTGTTGAACGCGATCTTGACGTTCCCGTAGGCTGTCGAGCCACGTGCCGTGACGGGAATGACCTGTGACGTACTCAGCAGCCAATCGATCATCGCAACTTGCCGCGGGGTCATCATGGAATGATGTCCGTTCGACGAGATCGCAGCTAGAGCCAGTTTGTCCTCGCTGCCGTTCGGACACTTTGCGTGCGTCTGGAACAATGTGTCATCCAGATCGGCAAAGACGATTGGCTGGATGGCGTGATCTGCGGATTTGACGGGTTGATCAGGCATTGCACTCGATCCGCCATACATATTTGGAATTCGTTTTCGTCAACTCGGAAAGATCCCGCGGATCACTTTGGTTTTTCGTTCACATCTTTGCCAACTGCTTCGTCTTCTGGACACAGGACCAACGACTTTAGTTTCGGAAGTTTTTCTCCCAAAATATAAGCAGGCGCGTCTTGCTTTATAATCGACATTTAAAGTGTCGTCCCGAGTTCAAACGGCGATACGTTTTTCAAGATCTTTTAAACCGTCTGGATTAATGTAATGGCTCGATAAGGCCGGATTTTTTCCGAGACGACTTGGAAGGGAACATTCTTCTCTCGGATCAAATACAGCAGCGCTGCCAGCTCAGCATCTTCAACGGAAGAAAGGAATACAATTTGAGGCAAACGGCGCAGAATTGCCCTCGTGGCTTCCGCAATTCCTGGCTTGATCCGATTAAAATTCTCAACGGCAAACTCTGCAGCAATTCGATTGATTGCCTCCCGCGATCGTCTCTGATGGCTTGAGCGGTCGTTATCCGTCCACTGCGCGATATCGTTATTTTGGTCTAACGCGGTGGCGGCATGTGTCCACACATTGTCCACGAAAGCAGCTGAGATATCGTGGGACATCAAGTGATCCCATATGACTGTACCGTGAAAATCTTCCGGACCTGTGACCTGCTCGTTCAGTATCGAACGGCTGATCAGCCCGGACACGGTGCTTCCGAGTATTCCCGATGGAATAAGCCAGTCTTCGCTCGACGCCGCAAGCCACGCGCGGCCACAGGGGTCAGCCAGAACCACCAGCTTTGGCGGCTGTGCAGAAAATGAATGGAAGCTCCGTTCCAGCTCGTTGGAGATAGCGCCTTTGCCGGTCCAGCCATCAACGAACAGCAGGCCTTCGATGGGCCGCCGCTCAATGATGTGGTGCATTGCATTGCAGTCAATTCCGCGGTCCCGGATGATCGAAATGCCAAAGTGTTCGACGTCCTTTTTTAGGCGCGACAACGCACGCTTGAGGAGAACACCCAAGGGCACTCCGGCCCGAACGAGGCTCGCCAACGTGATCGGGCCTTTAATTTGGTTTGAGATAGACCGCGCGAGGGCTGCCACCTCGCGTCCCATTCTCGCAGCGCCAGCTGACATCGCTCCATCAAATATCTCCATGTAGCCGGCTTCGGGCGCGCCTTCGAATGAAATTGTTTCCGAATAGTGGCGTAGACCGGACTGTATCGCCGCTTCCTTCGATGCGACGTCGATTGCCTCCAATTTTATCGGTTTCAAAAGAAACGTAACGTCCGAACCACCATACGTGCCCGAAATGAATTTACTTTGCGTCGTCAACAAAGTTCTCTCTTTTCTCCGCCACGTATCGGAACCCGGGACGCTTAAATGCCCGCGGACTTCAAACCCAGGCCGGAGTATTGATGAAATAAAAGTTGAATGCAGCGGATATTGACAATCGAGAAAGGTGCTCACCGAGCAACTACGACTGTTGGCCGCCGCAATGACGTCACAAGTATAGGACTTATCTGCTCTTCATCCGTCTCGGAGCAGAGGAGGACCTTTGCGTAATCTGACGGATTGACATTGTACAGGTAATTTAACGAATGCCCCCCGTAATTGTCTTCAAACGCGAATTTCTTTACAATCGCGTGACCTACTGAAATCGGCGATCGTGTAACGGATGAGTAGTGGACGTCAGCTCCTTCCATCTCCAACTTTTCCGCAAGCAGGAACGGCTGCCAAATATGTTCTCCTGTACCAAGAACCAGCGTAGCGCCCGACGCTGCTGCCTGACCCTCCAGTTGCAGACTGTGGCGGGAGACGCCCAATCGCGCCCAGTCGATATCCTTGTCGGGCGAAATGACCTTGCGCCTTTTCGTTTCAACTGTTGGCACTTCCGGCGCGTTGATGTTCAGACCGTTTGCATGCCAGCGATACCGCCCGGATAGGAGTGACGCGCGCTTCACATTGGTTGCTATCGTCTGTTCGATAGCGCCATCTGACCAATCCGTGAGGGTGACGAGTACCGCATTGTGAACGTTCGACCTGATGCTGGCAGGCAGAGCTGCGAACAGATTGCCGAGTGTTTTTCCGGTCGACGCTTCATCGTCAATCAATACAAGTGTTCGGGCATTCTTGACCCTCGAGGCCAGACCTGGCACGAGCGGCCAGTGTAAGAGATGTCCCGTGGCGTGACTGTGCTCCTCCTGGAACTCGCAGATTAGGGGCAAACCAAGTGCATGTCTGGTAGTGCAAATGTAGACGGTGTCATCCCGGTCATTTTGTTCTGAGTATTGCTGGTGCACGCCCGCACCCAGCCCGACACCGGCTTCTGCCATTCCTATGAACAGGATTGGCCCTTCGAGATCGGGTGAAATTTGGTCGGCCAGAAATTGGTACGTCGTTCGCATCAGCGAAGGCCGCACGGGAATATGACGTCCAAGCACCTTGGAAACGAACATGAAAGACCGTTTGGGGTTAATGCGCTCCGCAAACCCGAATATTGCATCGGGGGGCATTAGGCTGCGATCGATTTCAACCGATATGGTTCCACGGGCGAGCTCGGCAGAACGGTATTTTCTAAGTGCATTGTCCAAAGTGGCCACCCGATTCGTTAATGATTTGGGGGTTGTCACGGTAACTTCTTGTGAGGAGGCGCTGGGGTCGACGCCGGTTCATGCACATCAGCTACAAACGTCACCGCTTTCGCCGCCCATGCGGTGTGGCTTTATTACCGGTTCCCTTTGAGCCTGCGCCGGGTCGAGGAGAGCTTCCGGAGTGCTGGATCGTCGTCTCCTATAAAGCGATCGCCGGTGGGGGAAGAAGTTCGGCCCCGAGTTTACGTTCGACCAACTGCGCAGGAAGCGGCCGAGCCCCAATGATGTTTGGCAGCTCGATCAGGACGGATATGTTCTCGAGGACGCGCCTGCTCACCAGGCTGCTGAAGAAACAGGGCCTGGCGCCAAAGCGCATCATCACCGACAAGCTGCGTTCCTATGGAGCGGCGAAACGGCAGGTCATGCCGGATGTCGAGCACCGCGCGCACAGGGGCCTCAACAACAGGGCCGAGAGTTCCCACGTGCCGCTGCGAAAGCGGGAGCGGACGATGCAGGGCTTCCGTTCGCCGGGAGGCTGCAGCGCTTCGCTCGATCTTCTCAACCTTCCGTAGTCTCTTCGTCCCAGCCCGCTCAAAACGCTCCGCATTCCAGATCCATCTCCATCACCTGGAAAGCGGTGATCCCAGCCCTCGCCTGATATGGCCGTCGGCGGTCCCTTCACGTCCAAACGCGACAGTGTCGATTATCGTCTTTCGCCAGATCGCCGACGAATCGCTCCACCTCAGCTCGTGACATAGTTCCTGGCTCGGCACGCTACGCCTGCAGCTCTTCAGCCAAAATCTTCAGTTGCTCCGGGCAATTCAGTACTTCCGGGCCAGTTGCCATCGTCATCTCCTTTTGGTTCGGGGCAAAACCGTCACAACGGCTTCCCAAAGTGATGTGCAAGTGACGTGCCATCCTGAGGATGTAACTGCGCGCTGCTACTCAAGTTAGGCCGGCGCACCTTCGCGTCGCGCTCTTCCTTCCTTTTTGCTTGAGGCTGCGCACGAAATGCAAAACGTTTGGCCTATGGTGCGTCTGTTCGATAGTCGACAGTTTGGCTCAATAGCGACAGTATTGTTTGCATGGATCGAGACACCATGTGGTCGGCACCGGTCGGTCGCCATCAGTACGACAAGCGAAATCACGGAGTGGCCCCGGCGCGCGCGTGCTGCCGCCAAGCCGCTTCGACGAGCATGCCGCGGGTATGTTCACGGCCCTGTTTAACCATGACCGTTCTCAAAATCCGAACTTTTTTTTCGCCCAGCGAATAGCATGTTACACGCCATTCTGGTTTTGCGCTCCGTTAGTTTGAAGCCTTTCGTCGACCGCGCTGTTCTACACTCACATTCCACTACAAAATTTGTCGATAACGGAGAAAGGCAGCCAGATAGATCGGTCCGACTGACTGGATGCGGCACTGAGCCTGTCGGCCCTCTGTCCGCAAGGACTATCACATAGGAGGGATCACACCCCAGCCACTGCACCTGCAACCGCATCTGCCGTGCTGAAATCGTCGTCGCGCCGCACGACGATTGAGGTTATCACTAGATAGTGGTCGGACAGATACTTGTCATGCGCCAGGGGGCCGGTTCATCGGCTAACGCCTCATCATGACGTCACCTCGGAGGACGAGAAAAGATTGTTGTGGCATGGGTACGAGCTACCTCGGTCGTTTGTTCGATCGAAAGCACTGTGTGTGGAGGAAGCTCTCCATCATGCAGTGCCAGGAGATGAGGGCCGACTTCCTTATCCGCGGCCGTGAGCCGATGCTTGAGGCGAAGAAAGTCCATCCAGGTTGGCGTGAGGAATGTCTCTGTGCAAAGTGAAGGCGTTTGAAGATTTCGCTGGAGCGTCCAATTCGTGCACCGGCACGGCTCTGAACGTGGCGCCTTGCCCGCATATAGCCCAAAAAGGTCTCGAGGTTACTCTGATATGGAGTAATCAACCTTTACAGCGATAGGGTCGCTCCGGGGCTTCCGTTCAAGTGCCAGTTCGGGAGCGCGAAAATTTCGCGGCCTGTCAGCGGCGGCCGAAGGCCAAGACCTCGGCTGTGTAGGTCTCCACCACCAGGCTGAAGGGCTGGTTCGCTCCGGTATAGAGGATGGCCCGGTGCCGCAGCACCTCGTGGGGAATGGCCAGCGCTCCTTTCCCCGCCGCCGGCAGCGGCGCGTCCATCTCCCACCCCTTGGGCAACGGCGACCACAGCAGCTCGGCGCTAATGGTCTGGCGGCGGAAGTGCAGAGGCTGGACCACCTTCCCGAAGGGCTGGTCGCTGGTGTCGAGCACCTGGTTCATCTGGGGTGTGAGTCGTGACGGGACGTACCAGTTATCGGCCTCGGAGAGCACGAGCTCGCCACAGGCGAGCTGCACGCGGCGGTAGTGCACGGGTTCGCCAGCGCTGATCCCCAATGCCTGGCGGGCATTATCCGGCAGCAGTTTGTCGTCGCCCTTCACGCGATGGGCGACAATCTTCGCCTCCGGCGCCAGCCCGTGCTCACCACACCACCGTTCCAGCGTAAGCGTGGCGCTGGGGTGGCTGAGCAGGTCGGCGTTGAGCGTTTCCAGCAGGGCGAGGGCCTGGGTGCGGGAGGCGGTGTCGTTGGTGAAGAGGGTGCGGGCCTCGGAGGGTGACGAGACGATCACCATCATGGCGAGGGAGGCTGCTGCGATGAAATTTCGAGTACCCATGGTGCGACATCCTTTGCGTTGCAATACGAGCGGCGTTTGCAGGAACGCACCCTGTACGCGATTGAAAACATGGCGGCGCAGACACAACCACGAAACGCACCCTGTGCGCGACCGCAGGCTGCGCACTGGAGAACGAATTTCGGTTGCCGAAATTAGACCGCGACCTTCTTGCGGGTCCGCTTCGCCGGCACTGGCGTTTTCGGCTCCTTCGGCTTGCGGCCGAGCCCCATCGTCTTGGCCAAGGCCGAGCGCGCCGCGGCGTAATTCGGCGCGACCATGGGATAATCCGCCGGCAGGCCCCATTTGGCGCGATATTCATTCGGCGTCAGCCCGTAGTGGGTGGACAGATGGCGCTTTAGCGATTTGAATTTCTTCCCGTCCTCAAGGGAGATGATGTAATCCGGTGTCACCGACTTCTTGATCGGGACTGCAGGCTGAAGGACCACCCGCTCTTCTGCCGAGACGCTTCCGGCCGTGCCTTTCAGAGCCGCATGCACTTGGCCGATCAGAGCAGGGAGATCCCCCACCGGAACCGGATTGTTGGAGACATAGGCTGAGACAACATCGGCGGTGAGCTCGATGAGTGTGTCGATGTTTTTGTCGGCTTCGTCTGTCATGAAACTCTCCGAGCGGCTTGAAACATAGTCGGCGAAGCATTGCTTCATAGTGGGGCTTGCCGCTGAACGCAAATACAGCGTTAGCAGGGCTGTCGCGATGCTCGTCGAGCACTGAGATCTATGCGACGTATCATGCCCTCGTGCACGTTCATCCGCTCGCTTTTGGCTATCCCCCGACCAAGTCGAGTTCAGCTGTGCTTCCCAATCCCCTGCTTGTGAATTTTCCACGAAGAGCCGAAGATATTTTCGCGCCATCGAAAGCGCAACTATCGCGATGTCGATTTTGGCAATTCGGTACCCAAGCAGCTCGACACCTGCATTTTTCGATATAGGGTGCAGCCAGCTGCTAAGCGCGTTTCGGCCATAAGCTTGGGCCGAACTTCGTCGATCTTCTTAATGCGAAATTGATGGCCGAGCAGTCCCCCGGAAATCGATGTCCAGCCGTACGGTCTTGAGCTTTTTGCAATTCATCCCTAACCTGGAGTTGCATCGCCAAAAGGAGCGCTTATCTCTTCGAGCGGGCGCTTGCGACCATAATCGGAATGTCGTCTTAAGGACGATGTTCCCCTCGGCTCGGGTAGCCCGTCGAAGCGAAATCTTCCACCGGCCGCGCCGACATCGCTATCCAGTATCGTGGCGCTGGGATCATCCCCGCGACCGACCTCGACTACCCCTTGCATCTATGTTGAACGTAAACTATGTTATGTTCAACACAGGAGGCTGGCATGGGCGCTCAAATCCATACTACAACAGACAGCGAAGCAACGGTCGCACTGACCCGCAACCAGCTCGTCCTCGAACAAGCGAGGGCCGTTGGTCTCCTTGGCTCCGCTAAGAATACGCGTCTGTCGGGGCGCGTACCGTCAGAGCTGATCGACGCGGCCAAGAAGCGCGCCCACGTCACGTCGGACACCGAGTTGTTGGAGCTTGCTCTGTCGCGGCTGGCGCTGGAGGATGACTTCGGGGCTGGCCTCGTCAAGCGCAAAGGCAGCATTCCCTCGGATATCGATCTTGGGATTTGATCTCGCCGATACCCTTCGATCATTCAAACCGCAGAAACGCCTGGGGACACTCGTGCGCCGGGCCGATGACGATCTGCCATGGGTCGACGACGAGCCTATTATTGGCCGTCCATTGTTTTTGGATACGACCGTGTATCTGGATGTCCTCCAAGGCCGATCACCGGCAGAGGTGGATAGGCTTCTGACGTATAGGCTATGTCATCATTCGGCTGTGTGCCTTTCCGAGCTGACATACGCATTCGGCCGATTGGATCCAAAGCACACGTCAACGAAGATCGCACTGGAAACGATCCGGGCGACGGTCGCGGATATACCCGAGCACCGACTTCACGCTCCCGACACTGCCATCTGGGGGCAATCCGGCATCCTCGCAGGCCTGCTTTTCCGAATGAGCAATTTGCCAAAAGGCGAAGGTCACGAACGCAAGTTCGTCAACGACGCTCTGGTTTGCCTGCAGGCGCGGCAGCTGGGTGCGAGTGTGCTCACGGGAAACATTCGGGACTTCGACTTTCTTTCCCAACTTGTACCGACGGGACGAATTGTCCTGTATCGAACACTAGAAGCCTCGTGATTCGCATGAGTTCGGAGGTCTCAGAGTACCGTGTGATCTTCCGCCAAAATTCGGACCAGCTCCTAAACTGTGGGTAAACCTTTTGCCGCCTCAATGGCCGCTGAGTATGAAAGCCTCGGACTGCGACGCTGGCGTTTTGCTGAGTCTGACGGTTTAAATAGAAGCCATTCTGCATATCTATTGCGAGTATATGGGAGCGTAAATGCCGAGGGTCCGGACGGAGTTGGCAAAACGACGACGATCGATCTCTGGAAGGACGCCTTAGTGCAACGATCTGGCCGCTTTGAATTCTTGAGCTTTCCGGGGAAAGCTGAAGGCACCCTTGGCGCAGTCGTCGGCATTTAGAATAGCGAGGGCTGCTCGCTGGGCCGTGACTCTAACAATGAACCGGGCTCGATGTTCACGCTCTGTGCTTCGAAAGTCGCATAGGAAGGCAGTGCGGAACGCACTAAGCAGCAAGAGGAGAAGGGCATCGCCCCATGAAAAAGCGCCCGGCTTGGCAGAATTTGCCGTGTCGCAGCGCAACATCCTGAAAAGCGAAGCCTCGACCCGGGAGCGTCCCTCACAGCTTTTAGGTGCGGGGGACGCCTTTTTTAGTCAAATTCATTTCTTCGGATTTGTCCCCCGAAACGCCTTAGGCGCCAAACTAACGCCGAGGGGCTATTGGGTTCCGGAAATATTCGCGCCGACCGCATTTTTTCCGACCAAGCTTAGACCAGCAAAAAGGGCGGCATCGCTGCCGCCCTTCGAGTTGTTGAGATGCGTGGACCTTAGAAATCCATACCACCCATGCCGCCCATGCCGCCGCCGCCCATGCCGCCAGGCATGCCGCCGCCAGCCGACTCTTTCTTCGGAGCCTCGGCGATCATGGCTTCGGTGGTGACCAGCAGGCCGGCGACCGAGGCCGCATCCTGCAGAGCCGTACGAACGACCTTGACCGGATCGACGATACCCATGGCGATCATGTCGCCATATTCGCCGGTCTGGGCGTTGTAGCCGAAGGTTGCGCCCTTGTTGTCGAGGATCTTGCCGGCAACGATCGAAGCTTCCGCACCGGCGTTGGCCGCGATCTGGCGGGCCGGAGCCTGCAGCGCGCGACGCACGATGTTGATGCCGGCAGCCTGGTCGGAGTTGGCGCCGGTGGCCTTGAGGTTGGCCGAAGCGCGCAGCAGGGCAACGCCACCGCCAGCGACAATGCCTTCTTCCACGGCCGCGCGGGTCGCGTTGAGGGCGTCATCGACGCGGTCCTTCTTTTCCTTGACTTCGACTTCCGTCGCACCGCCGACGCGGATCACCGCAACGCCGCCCGCGAGCTTCGCGAGACGTTCCTGCAGCTTTTCCTTGTCGTAGTCCGAGGTGGTCTCCTCGCGAGCTTCGCGAGACGTTCCTGCAGCTTTTCCTTGTCGTAGTCCGAGGTGGTCTCCTCGATCTGCTGCTTGATCTGGGCGACGCGGCCCTGGATCTCGGCCTTCTTGCCGGCGCCGTCGACGATGGTGGTG
>NZ_LPVS01000024.1:0-2878 GCF_014843905.1 Mesorhizobium silamurunense
CGGCACCTCAGTAGAGGGCCGGCATCCGTAACCCTTCACAGAGGCGGTCATCCGCCGCAAGTTCTCGAATGACTGCAGTTGGCCGAACCACCCTCAATACGAGCGCGACGTCCGGCTCGTGATCTCTACCTCACCACACGCGCCCATCCCGCGCAGCGGGTTCGTTCTGCGGCCCCCAAGCGGACAATTCGCCTGCTAGCCAGCCTGCGCCCCGCGCGCGGCCCCCAAGCGGACAATTCGCCTGCTAGCCAGCCTGCGCCCCGCGCGGTAGTTTGGGCAGTTCCCAGCATGTTCGCGATCGACAACGCATGGGCGCCTCTCTCTACGAACCGATAAACGTCTATAAGCCGCTGGCGCCGGAAATCGGCATCGTCGACGGTCCATTCGAATATTTGACTGTAGGCGGAATCAGGCTGCCGCTCCCGTTCACGACCCGAATGACAGTGGTGCGCCTCTCGACCGGCGACCTCTTCCTCCATTCGCCGATCAAGTTTGAAGAGAGACTGGCCAAGGAGCTGCGCGGGTTGGGTAGGGTTCGCCATCTCGTGTCGCCCAACCAGTTCCACTATGCGCACATCGGGGAATGGGCGAGAGCGTTTCCTGAAACGATCGCCTGGGCATCGCCACGCGTGCGCCGGCGGGCACGGGCTCGGCACGTGGATGTCGACTTTACGAGAGACCTCGACGTCAGGGCGCCGGAAGAATGGCGTCGGGAGATCGATCAGCTGCTCTTTCCTGGCGGCTATTTCAAGGAGTTCATCTTCTTCCACAAGGTCTCAAGAACGCTGATACTCACCGACACGATCATTAACATCGAATTGGACAAGATTGCCGAGCCATGGCGAACGGCCACCAAGCTGGCCGGGATGTATCATCCCTACGGCCAAATATTCTTCGGCATGCGTGTGCCGCTGCTCGTCCAGAGGGGGAAGGCGAACGCGGCGATCGGAAAGATCCAATCATGGCGACCGCGGCGGATCGTGCTCAGTCACGGCCGCTGCTTTGATGCGGATGCTGACAAGGTCGTCCGAAGGATCTTCGGAGCAGCGGGCGAGTAAATGCGGTCCGCTTTCCACCCGATTGAGAAGTAGAACGCTCCGTCGAGATATAATCCAAGCCGATGCCCCGGCCGCCTCGGTCGCGCCACTGCCGGTCATTCGCAGCGCGCCTCATTAGCTGACCATCAGCCACTGGCCGGAGTCGATCCTTCTCTGCCCTTCGTTCGGAGGACTTGTACCGCAAAACCTGACCCGGATCAGCCATTGCGGCCGAGGCGCGCCTGGCCGCCATTGCGTTGATGTGCGTCAATGCCAGGCGGTCTACGGCCGTTCTATCGTCACCGTCAGCAATGACTTTGGAGACAACCGATGAACGAAGAGGTCAGAAACAAGATCCTGACGCTGCTGGATCAACACCGGATCATGACAATTGCAACGCTGAGGCCGGACGGCTGGCCGCAGGCGACGACCGTCGGCTACGTGAACGAAGGCCTTACCCTCTACTTCCTCTGCGGTCTGGAAAGCCAGAAGGCCGCGAATCTGGCGCGAGACGATCGCGTGTCCTTGACCATCGATCACGATACGCCACAGGTGATGGAAATTACTGGACTTTCCATGGCGGCGCGGGCGCAGGCGGTGGCAGACCGGGCCGAAGCGGAAAAGGTCCTGCGGATGCTACCGTTGAAGTATCCGGAGCAAGTCTCGCTACCAGGCCCGATGCCGACTCCGGAGCAGGTCCGCATTTTCCGCGTGATGCCTACGGTCATCTCGGTGCTCGACTACTCCAAGGGTTTTGGCCACACCGATCTCGTTACCTGCTGAGCGCGATTCCCCCAAACAAACTTCGGCTTGTGCGGCAGCGAGGCCGGCAACGTCTGCGCAATCAGACCTGACAGGCGATCCAGTCGACGGCATCAGAGCGGCACTCGAACAGATCGAGCACCGAGAGCACGCGGGTCTGGCGGCACCTGCAAATTGCTGCGTCCCAAGAGTGGCTGGACTCCTGCCGACCAAACAGACGCGGCATTTGATCCACGTCATAGCGAGTTCAGCTGCCAAGGTGTGAAATGTAAGAAGATAGGAGGGTCGCATCGATGCTGGTCCGCACGCTCTCCACTTTGGAATGCGCAAAATTGCTGGCTGCCAATCGCGTCGGCCATCTGGCATGCGCTAAAGGACGGACAACCCTACGTCGTCTGCTTCAACTACGCCTACGGCGACAGTCACCTCTACGCGTTCTCATTGCCGGGCAAGAAGATTGACTGGATGCGGGCCAACTCTCTGGTATGCGCCTAGATCGTGTGGGGGTAACCCGCGTTAGCTTCTGGCAAGCGGCAGGCGGAGGGCTAGAGCGCGGGGTCGGTGAGGAAGGGCATGATGTCCACGCCGTCTCCTGGAAAGACAGAGAAATGCGGGTGGTTCCCGAAGAGGCGGGCAGCGGCCTCGATGGTCTCGGCCTCCACGACGATATAGCCGCAGAAGGAGTTCACGGCGCCGGCGATGCCGTCCTTGGTTACGCGCGTCGTCTTGCCGACCATGCCGCCACGATCGGGAAACGATGCGGCGTTCCTTTCCTCCCAGTCCGCCCATTGCTTTAAGCCGACGGTGTCAATCGCGTCCTGCTCTGGCTTAGGCAGGCTGCGAAAGCGGGCGACATCTTCGGGTTTCATAGTGTAGACGGCGAGAAAGCGGGGCATGCGGTACGCTCTTCGTGTGCTGGCAGAAGGGCATTCGAGCCTAGACCCCATACTGGCCGAAGTCACTTCGCATTCGCGCCCTGTATGTGCTCGCGCAGGAAGTGCGCTTGCGCAAAGGGGTCTCAAGCGAGGCAATAAACGATGGCGGCTTGCAGGATGCGGACGTGGTCAGCGCAATGACCG
>NZ_LPVS01000025.1:0-860 GCF_014843905.1 Mesorhizobium silamurunense
CCAAACTCAACACGACCGCACTCTATGCCCACGTTGCCACCAAGACGATCCACACCGTGATGAGCCCGCTCGACCGGATCAAGCTGCTCACGGAGGACGAGACACGACCGGACGGATGACGCGGCGGCGGTGCGCCGCCCGTCCCTGGAGGTCCCACTTGAGCCTTGGCCAGCTGAAGGTGATGTCGGCGATCCAGACCTGCCGCACCGCAGCGCTCGGCGGTCACGTCGAGGCGTGCGAGGACTGCGGCCACAGTCGCATTGCGTATAACAGCTGCAGGAATAGACACTGTCCAAGGTGCCAAGGCGCGGCGGCAAGGGAATGGCTCGCCGCACGCGAGGCCGATCTCTTGCCGGTCGGCTACTTCCACGTCGTCTTCACCCTGCCGGCCGAGGTCGCCGACATCGCCTATCACAACAAGGCGATGATCTATGACCTCCTGTTCCGCGCCGCCGCCGAGGCCATGCTCACCATCGCCGCCGATCCCAAGCACCTCGGCGCCCGCATCGGCATCACCGCCGTGCTGCATACGTGGGGCTCGGCGATGACCCATCATCCGCACGTCCATATGATCGTGCCCGGCGGCGGCATCGTGCTCGATGGTGAGCGGTGGGTGTCCTGCCGGCCCGGCTTCCTCCTGCCCGTGCGCGTGCTGTCAAGACTGTTCCGGCGGCTCTTCCTGGCCAAGCTGACCGAGGCCCATGCCGCCGGCCGGCTGACGTTCTTCGGCGACAATGCCGGCTTAAGCGAGCGCTGCGCCTTCGCCAAATTCCTAGCACCGCTCAGACGGAAGAACTGGTTCGTCTATGCCAAGCCACCTTTCGCCGGACCCGAGGCCGTGCTGGCCTACCTGTCGCGCT